>DASPNR010000043.1 GCA_035626395.1 Candidatus Limnocylindrales bacterium
GCATGTGCGTGTTCGGCAAACGACGTGTCCGCCGTCCGTGCGCGCACGCGTGGCGTGCGCAGATGCGCGGCGTGTTTAACACGGGCACGGAGTACAGTAAGATGTTGCGCGACAACAACAACGAGGGCCTCCTCAAGACTCAGCTGACGAAGATGCACGAGCTCGCCAACCTCGGCGACTTCGACACGGCTGTGGCGCTGTTCGAGACGCAGTGGACGGGCGTCGAGCCGGAGTGGCTGGCGAAGTTCAAGGCTGTGTACCTGACGGGCACCGGCCGGAACTGGTGCGCACTTGGCGTGCCCTGTCGCGCAGAGTGTCGCGCCGCAACTTCCGCTGCGACGTTGAATTAGAACGTCGCCCGTCGTGCGCGCAGGTGTCGCGCCTTGGCGCCGCTGGCGTCGCCGACGGACAACAATGCGCTGGAGTCGTGGAACGGCGAGCTGAAGAAGTCGTACACCAACTACAACCGCAAGACCGTGTCCGACTTCCTGGAGCAGTCGGTCGAATGGGTGGCGAAGGAGAGCCGGTCGCACACGCACTACTGGCCGCTGGACGCGCTCTACCTCACCGCCGACACGCTGCCGCACGTTCGACAGCGCATCCACAACGTGTACCACACAGCGCAGCAGGTGCGCGTTCAGAGGCGCCTACCGCTCGTCCGTACGTAGTTGGGCCAGGTGTTCGTGTGCAAGCGGTCAACGTTCTGTTTTGTGACGCGCGCAGCTGGTGGCTGAAGTGGCCGCCGGGCTGCGCAGCATGCACCGCCAGCTGAACGGAGGCGTCGTCTTCCCGAGCCAGGACGCGGAGAAGGCGCTGAAGCGCGGCGGTGTCATGCAGGACCTCATCGCCGTCCACAACGCGCGTGTTTCGCGCACGTGCGCCGCACCCTGCCCTGCATTCCGCTCCGTCGTCTCCCGCGCGAGTTGTGTGTTGTGCGATTCTGTTTTTGTGTCACGCTGCAGGCTGGACGACTTCCTGGCGACAGTGGGGCTGTTCTGGACGGTGTGGACGGTCAACGGCGTCACGATGTGCCAGTGCAACCACTTCTTGCAGTACGCCGCATGCAAGCACACGGTGGCGCGCGGTATCGTGGAGAAGACCGTCCTCGTGCCCCACGGGTTCGTGACGGAGAAGATCGGCGCGATGAAGAAGAAGGGGCGTCCGGCGAAGGCGAGACCGGCACTCGTGAATCAAGACCGTGTTGCGGTGCGGCACGGACGCAGGGAACGCACGTGATGTCGGTGCTGTTCCGTTTCAGATAGCCGTTCGTGTCGATCACAACTCTTGCAATGCGTGCAGCTTGTTCTCGGGGCCGCCGGCGCCGTGGCGCAGGCGCGTGCGCCGCCCGCGCCGGCGCCTATCGCCATGGCGCCCGTCGCCATGGCGCCCGTCGGGCCCGATGCCATGGCAGTGGACGCGCCGCCGCTGCAGCCTCTGCAGCTCCCGCCGGTGTGCATTCTGAGGCCACTCCTTGCTCCGGGGGTGTGTTCTGCTCATTTCTCGCCATGCACTTTTGTCGTCGCTTGCCATGCAGGAGGTTGCCGCGCACCTGGAGGTGAACGCGGCCATCCGTGCGGCCGACGCCGCAGAGTACGCCGACGCGGCCGCCGTCGCAGCAGCGGCCGATGCCGGAATGTACCAGTGACGCTCTCTTGATCGCCGCTAGGCTGTGACAGCTGATTCATCACCCAGAACGCGTGCTTTGAACTGGTAGACTGCAAGTGTGGCTGTGCGAGGGCTCGTTCAATGCGATCGCGCGCCCTGTTTCCAGTGTTCCTAGTGTTTTCCAGCAACGTTAAGAATGCTTTCCCTGACGAAGCCTTGGGCAACAGCTGCGTCCGCTAATGGCTGTGTGCCCAGCCACTAGTGCGTAGTGGCTGGGGCCAACCGCTTCGCTTTAGTGGCCGATTTAATCCGTTTAGTGGCTCAAGAACTGCGCACCCATTTTCTTGGGGCTTGCCAAAAAGAGCGCGTTCGGCGTTCGAATTCGTATCTTCACGTTTACTCCCGATGCACGCGTCAGCAGTGGTCGATTTGTGATTCTCGAAGCGCGTGAGCGGGAAAGCGAGTCACTGAGGAGGGCACTGCGCCGGCGGACATACAATTG
>DASPNR010000045.1 GCA_035626395.1 Candidatus Limnocylindrales bacterium
CTTGACCGACAACGTGAACGCCATGGCGACAAACCTCACCTCGCAGGTGCGCAACATCGCCGAGGTGACTACCGCGGTGGCGTCGGGCGACCTTTCGAAGAAGATCACCGTCGAGGTGAAGGGCGAGATCCTCGAGCTCAAGAACACCATCAACACGATGGTGGACCAGCTCAACAGCTTCGCGTCCGAGGTCACCCGCGTGGCGCGCGAGGTCGGCACCGAGGGCAAGCTCGGCGGCCAAGCGCAGGTGCGCGGCGTCGCCGGCACCTGGAAGGACCTGACCGACAACGTCAACCTGATGGCCGACAACCTGACCGGCCAGGTGCGGAACATCGCCGAGGTCACCACCGCCGTGGCCAAGGGCGACCTGTCGAAGAAGATCACCGTGCAGGTGCGCGGGGAGATTCTCGAGCTGAAGGACACCATCAACGTCATGGTGGACCAGCTGAACGCCTTCGCCTCCGAGGTGACGCGCGTGGCCAAGGAGGTCGGCACCGACGGCAAGCTGGGCGGCCAGGCGCAGGTGGAGGGCGTCACCGGGGCGTGGAAGGACCTCACCGACAACGTCAATCTGATGGCCGACAACCTCACCGGTCAGGTGCGGAACATCGCCGAGGTCACCACCGCCGTGGCCAACGGCGATCTGTCCAAGAAGATCACCGTCGACGTGAAGGGCGAAATCCTCGAGCTGAAATCGACCATCAACGTCATGGTGGACCAGCTCAACTCGTTCGCCTCGGAAGTGTCGCGCGTGGCGCGCGAGGTCGGCACCGAGGGCAAGCTGGGCGGTCAGGCGAACGTGAAGGGCGTCGGCGGCGCCTGGAAGGATCTCACCGACAACGTGAACTTCATGGCCGCCAACCTTACCGGTCAGGTGCGGAACATCGCCGAGGTGACCACCGCCGTGGCCAACGGCGATCTGTCCAAGAAGATCACCGTCGATGTGAAGGGCGAGATCCTCGAGCTGAAATCGACCATCAACGCCATGGTCGATCAGCTCAACGCCTTCGCCTCGGAAGTGACCCGGGTGGCGCGCGAGGTCGGCACGGAAGGCAAGCTCGGCGGTCAGGCCCAGGTCACTGGCGTGACCGGCACCTGGAAGGACCTCACCGACAACGTCAACCTTATGGCCGACAACCTGACCGGCCAGGTGCGGAACATCGCCGAGGTGACCACCGCCGTGGCCAACGGCGACCTGTCCAAGAAGATCACCGTCGACGTGAAGGGCGAAATCCTCGAACTGAAGTCGACCATCAACACCATGGT
>DASPNR010000046.1 GCA_035626395.1 Candidatus Limnocylindrales bacterium
CTCCGCGGCCCAGTTACGCATACGCAACCAGCGATCCTCGGGCGTCTCACGTTTCCATGTGCCCTGGTCATTGTGGTACATGACTTCCCGCGCGAGCTGATGAGCGATGTTGAATTCTTGGCCCAAAGACTTGTAGTCGTAAGGGTTCAGGCGATCAGGATCACTGCCGCGGTGCTTGGCGAGAGCAGCCAAGCTACACATGCAGCCGCTGTCATCTACCATGTCATCCTTGCCCAGACGTTTGTCTGGCATGGCATCCAAGGCCTCGACCAATGAGCGAAAGAAAGCCTGGCCGCGCTGCCCCTTGCTAGCGCTTCGAATGATCCCGCGCCAGCGACCGAGCTGGAGAACATCCAAGTCATCTGAATAGCCAGATCTGCTCACTGCAATATCTCCTTGACGTGAATCCCAGCGCTCACCACTTCATCGACGGCAGCTGTCTGATAAACAACAGCCAGGCATTTCGAAGCCACAAACTCCCCGCGCGTCATCGTCACAGCCTCGGCCACTGACAGCCCAAACCGTGGCACCGCGATGTCCCAGGCGCGCCGGCACAGGGCTTGCGGGTCACGGACGTAGACCTCGAGCTCGATGCGGTAGGCGGTCGGGGCTGGGCGAGCTGCGCAGCCTGCACACGTGGCCAGGACACACAGGATGGTGATCACGAAGCCCGAAATGGCAAAGCCGTCTCTGGCGCCCAGAATGACGCTCGTGAGTATCTTCTTGAGATGACTCATTGCTGCGGCACTCCCAGCTTGTACGCCAGCAGTCGGCACTGCTCGGCATCGATGCCCTTTCCGGTCTTGTATGCGTCCAGCAGTGCGTTCTCGACCTCGACGCGGCGATTGAGCAGAGCGCCCATGTTGCGCCAGGAGCGCCAGCGCACGATTAGGCGGTAGAGCCACCAGGGGGCGGTCATGGCAACCACTCTTCAAGCGGCTTCACGACAATGCCAACGCTCAGGGCAAGGTCTCTTTCGATCTGTGCGCCTTTGCTTTGGCGCCAACCGGGCAATAAGGCCATGCCTTCACAATCCATCAGTATCCTAATATCGGCACGCATATGCTCTTGCCACGACGCATCAGCCGGTAGGCCGTTGTTATGCGGGCTGACAGATTCGTGGCCGGCGATGTCGAGTTGCATCGAGGCCATTGAGAAAGCGCGTCTGTTGCCATCGGGAATCCCGGTGATGGGTCCGCTGATGTAGATTTTCACACCCGCTCCTTCTGCTTCTTGGTCTTCAGGTGGTACTTGGTGCAGCAGCGGCAGTAGTACGGCCGGAAGTCGAAACCAGAGAGCCGCTTGCAGGTGGCCGCCATCTCGAGGGCGTACGCCAGGTCGAAATAGCCTGGAGAGCTGCGGCAGATGACTTCTGAGTGGTTCATCGGTGAGTGTTATACACGGCTGAAAATATCTCTCAACAATTACCCCTTAGGATTTATCGCTAGGGGCGTAGCCGTGCTGAGCGGCCCAAACACCGAGAGTTACAGGCGTGCGACAACCGGTGAGCTCCATGATCTTCTGGCGATAGCACTCAGAGCTGCGCTCAGTGATTCCTAGCAAAGGCGCGCATTGGTGCGTTGTCTTGCCGGCGGCGAGAAGACGGAGCATCTCTTTGAGCTTTGGGCTGAGATCCACGGGTTTCAGCGTTTCTCGATACACGGTCTGCTTTGCGCCCTTGTTCATACCCGCAACTCCCGGTCTGTGACCGTTTTTGTATCGACTTGGAGATACCCATTGCGCATGGCCCATCTGCCGAGCTGGAATAGAGATCGGCAGCGAGACTTCTTCATGATCCGGCTGATGTGATTCCTGACCGTGCTCGGGTTGGTCATGGTCAGGTTCGAGATCTCTTCCGAGCTCATGCCGCTATCGAGGTAGCGGAGCATTCGCAGCTGGATGTCGGTGAGCTTTCTCACGCGCCCACCTCGTTATAGAAAGCGCAGCCGTTCGTCCCAGCTGCGAAGGTGCAAGCGCTCGATGAGCGAGGGGCTTGCACGCAGGGGGATGGCGCCACCCGGCCAACTGAAGTGACTTTCACCTGAGCCCTTCTCGGACATTGAGCTCGGCTACTTCCACCAGTGATCCGAAGCTGGTGGCGGGCAGCATTGAATGGATCGATAGCCGGGACGACGTGACAGTTCGTGCCCAGATAGGCCGTGACCCTCCTCTGCTCTCCGGCTCTCGAATTCGGTTGTTCAACATCAGCGCGTGTTGTTACCGCATGCGCGCGCCGCGGTGACTCACAGATGCGTCGTAGGGACTCAGTGGTCCGCGTGGCATGAGGCATCACCTCCTCGGAACTGGAACAGTTGGATAGGCGTTGCGCTTGCGCTTGAGTGCAGCCCAGCGACTTTCGCGAGGTCAAATAAACTACGGGATTCCCTGAGATCGCTGTCAGAACCGTCTGAGGACGGACATAACCCATGTCCACCGGGCCGGCTGCGGATTCACAGCTGCCATGTGTCGTCCAGATGACACTCGCACTGCAGTCATTTCCTGAATTGATACCTTCGTACAGGTGCCCGCGTGTCAGGGATTCCCTTAACCTGTTGCAATGCACATGCAACCTTTCCCGCGGATTGCGCGACAAAGTGAAAGAACCCTCACGAGAGACATGAGTATTGTCCGATGTTGCCGACATGCGACGACTGGAGCAGCGTCCACTCGAAGGAATCGGACTACACAGAAAGTCCACGAAGGATGGACTGATTTGATGGGAGGGGGAGAGCATGTCGAGGCTGCCTCAAGTCAGAGGCGTTGTGGATGCGTTGGGCCGCATCACCGAGTTACGCAGGTACGCCCAGTCAACGTCAGGGCGGATAGACTCGCAGGTCACCTCCCCACCCGACTCTCGCTCAAAGGCAATCACCAAATCTGGGCCAAATTTGTGCCCCTTAGAGATTCCCTTTCGGAGATACGCGAGCGAAGTTCCGCATCTCGATGCAAATGACTCTTGCTCGGATACGGAGAGCGAGTTGAGGTACGAGCGAAGTTCTTCCATCGGGCTGACTTTACCCTTGGGTAAAGCGATGTCAATACCCCAGGGGAATTTACCTTGGAGTAAAGACGCCTACCATTGCCGGATGGAAAATGATCTAGCTGCCATCAGGCGCAAAAAACTCGAACTTCTTATCGAGCAAGCTGGCAGCGCGGTTGCTTTGGCGGAGCGTGTCACAGCCGCCCGCGCGCCGGGCGCGGCTCCCTTAAGCGAGAGCTATGTGAGCAGGATGCGCAAGGGCATCAAGCCAATCAGTGGCGATATGGCCACAGAGCTCGAGGCAGTCATGGGGAAAATGCCCGGGTGGATGAGCAACCCAAATACCGAGAATGATGATTCTAAAGGGCAAAAATACTGGCCCTTTAGTGTTCCTCCGGAGACTTACGAGCGGTTGTCAGATAGCGCGAAGCGCAAGGCAGATGAGCTGCTTTCGACCTACATGGTCGGGCTGGCCACCCGGGAGATTGTTCCGAGTCGCCCCGTACGAAAAAAGAAACAGGGAGAAGCGAATGTATCAAAGAATCGTAATCGCGCTGGGAGCCGTGGCGCTGGTTAGCGGCTGCACCTTCGCAAGCAAGACTTATGCTCCGGATGGCCGCGAGGCATTCTCGATCAGCTGCGATGGTCTCGCGAACAGCTGGGCCGGGTGCTTCAAGAAGGCGGGAGGCATATGCAAGGAGCGTGGATACGACACCTTCACTTCTTCAACTGATGGTGGCGTGCTGGTGACCGCTAACCCCAGCACCCTCACCGCTGGGTCGGTCATAAACCGCACGTTGATCATCGCTTGCAAAGGAGCGCCGACTGTACAGCCGGCGACACAATGATGCTTTGGTTCATCGCGATCCTAGTGGTTCTGGTCGGCTGGGACATAAACAGCAGGATCCGGAAGCTGGAATTACAACTCGAAGAGATCTCGAACGCTATAGCGAACCTGCGTCACTAGATTCCCGTTCAACTGGTTATACCGCCCGGCCAAGAGCCGGGCTTTTTTTGCTCAAAAACTTTACCTGCGGGTATTGACGGTCGCTTTACCCCCGGGTAATCTCCCTCCCCATCACCTCCGATGGGGAAAGCAGATGCCGAGTCAGATCCTCCTCTCCGCCCTCTCAGCCGATACGCTACGGCGCGCCCAGGGTGACCTGCAGCGGCGTATCGCGGAGTACCCGTATTCCTCGATCCTTGAGACTCAGCTCCAGGAGCTCGACCAGATTGCCGAGGAGCTCGAGCGCCGCGCCCGCCGTCGGTACGTCGAGTTTCAAGCGTGCGTAGCCCGCACTCTGCTGCTCCTGCTGTGCATCGGCTCGATGATCGGCATGGCCGCCCGCGCCGACCTCAAGGACGTCGAGGGCAACGTAGCTGCCTATCTCCAGGCCAACCCCACCGTCGCTCACCAGCTGCCGGCCGAGCGCCCGCACAAGGCACCGATGCTCGGCTTCAAGACCGAGGGCGGCCGGAACATGCAGGTCTTCATGACCGGCCTGATGCTGCTCGACACGGCGCAGACGGTGACCATAGCCGGCGCACCGGACTGCCTCAGGGAAGGCAACAACCTCGCCTCGCTGGCCTTTGGATCCGATCAGCCCTCGCACACAACGGTGCTCCTGACCAACGCGCTGTACATCGCCGGCCACTGGGCACTCGGCACGTGGCTGGACCACAAGGCCCAGCGCTCTGAGAGATGGTCACTGGCTCGCCGTGCCTACCAGGTTCTGACCATCGTCGGCCACGGCTGGGCCATCAAAGAGAACCACCGCCTGGGCATCCGCCCCTTCTCTCAATACGACTGCGTGGCGCAGGGGAGGCAGCTGTGAAGATCTCTGCCCTTATAGAAAAACTCCGCGAGCAGCAGGACCTGTACGGCGACATCCAAGTCGAGTCTCGATGCCTGCACGGCGAGTTCAGCACGTCCATCGTCCTCCTGGGTTGTGAGACTGGCGTCAGCATCGAGGCCTTTTCGCTCTCAGAGGAAGACTCCGATGAGTAACGCCCTCCACCGCGAAATCGGCCTCGCCCTAGTGATGTGCGGCGGCTACCTGATGGCGATTGGCGGCGTGCTGCGAGCGCTGCAGGGGGTGCTGTGATGAGCGCCAAGTACTTTCGGTCTATCGGCCAACAGATGGCGCACTTGGGAGTCTCAGCGCTGCTGCCTCACTACAAGCACCTGCCGAGCTGGGCGAGGGATGCAATCACCAAAGGGCTGACTGACCAGTTGCCATTCCCAGGCGTCGAAGTCCGGAAGTCAGAGTTGGCGGCAAACTCAATTAGGAATGGGGTGCAGTCATGATCCCCGCCCACATCCTGCTCACCAATTTCGCCGTGCGTCAGTGCTTCAACGAAGACCACGACAGTGGCTTCGCTGTACACCAGAAGGATGCGCGTACCGGCAAGTGGATGAAGTGCTCGAAGTGGTTCCCGACCCCACAAGAAGCCCAAGAAGACTTTGCGCGCCTGGCCGCACCGGAGGAAGCATGAACTACAAATCCGATTTCAAGGTGGTCTTTCTGAGCGTACCGAAGCGGCGTCAGCCGATTGTTCAGCTTCCATTCCAGAAGCCCGCGGCCAAGCGCGATTCGGCGAAAGTGATCCCATTCCGTCGAGCCGGCTCCAATGCGTAACCGCCAACCATACGCCGACGTCATCGAGCGAGCCGCCGGCCTCTGGCGCCTGACTTTTCAACAACGCGGTGTCCGCCTGATTCGCCGCGGCCGCCTGCAGGGAATCGTGCGCACGGTGCAGGGTGAGGCGCTGCCGTGGACTTCACACGCGATGAGGAGATTCACGTGAGCGAACACCCAGAAACCGTGTTTCTTGATCTGAGTAGCAAGCAGCTGGCACAGCTTAAGCAGCTCTTTGAGCATGCGAAAGCGGAAGCCCAAATTGGCAGACCGGGAATCATCTTAGCTCAGCCTAGAGACGTGTCCGATCCTCACAGCGGGGCCGGGAGGCTCAAGGTTGGATTCCTGGAGCACGAAACAGCAGAGGCAGTTTGTGCAGTGATGGAACTCAGCAACAAGCTGAGGAAGACATGATCACCGCCCTCGCCCTGATCGCCATCCCTCTCGTTAACGAACTTTTGGTGGGTGTATGAACGCCCTGGCCTCCACTCTCCACGCCCTCGCCCCCCTAGACCCGGCGCCGACCGACGCGGGCCCACAACAGCAGTCATCGCCAGGCGCCGATGACTCAAGCGAGAAGGTGCCGCACTTCATGGCTCTTGCCAATGGCGAAACGGTGCGCGTGGTGACCTGGCAAGACTGCATGGGTGAGTGGCACTGCACCGAGGAGGACTATGACCTCGGCCTGCCTATCGGCCACGGCGCGGATGAGTGGGATGCCTACCGTGACCTGCGCGAGCTGTTGGAGTGCGATGCGGAGGATGAGGACTCGGCCGACGTGCGGTATGTGGATTCGCTCGGCCTTGAGGACCTTATATGACAGACGCCGAACTAGAGACCACGCCCGCCATGGCCGACGAGTGCGAGCGCTGCGCGGAGCTCGAAGAGCGAGACGGCAAGCCTGGCTCGGCGGCTCGCTACCGGATCATCGCTGCGAGGCTTCGCAGGCTGTACGAGATCTATCTTGGGGTTTCAACAGACGAGGAGCGGTCGTGAGCGTCACTTGGACAAACTTTTTCCATCAGCCTGGGCTGCCGAGTGTAGTTGGCGCGACCTGGAAAGATCCCAGGGACGCTCAGTTCTGCCACACAAGCCGCGACAACATGCGCGTCGAAGAGCGCTGGAACGGCCACCAGCGCTGCACGCCCGTCGGAATGCGCAAGGATCAGGCTAGCCACGTTGCCGTCGCCAGGCTAGACAGCTACGGCAAGCTGGTTATTGATTTTCGAAAGAGGATTCGGCCATGACTGACGTGAAGCTCGAGGATGCGGAGCGGGTGGTCGGAGTGGTGGAGCACTTTGCAAACGTCGCATCGATACCTGCAGAGATGAAAGAGGAGCTGAAGCTTGTGGCCGCCCTCCTCCGCAAGATCCCGGAGCTTGAGCAAAACCTGAAAGAGCAGCAGCAGTGGGCTACTTCAGAGATCGATGGCCTGAAGCGCCAACTCAGAGAGCACGTCGAAACTCGCATCGAGTTGCACCGCAAGCTGACGGAGGCGCAGGGGCGGAGCGGCGAACCAACAGGGGAATGGCGAGATATTGATGAAGCGCCAAGCAACGTCAAAGTCATTCTCTATGGGCCATACGGTATTGAGTGCGGCTATGCATCCCATGGCTGGCCGAGAAATTCTCAGGGCATCTCAAACATGTCCTACCACGGTAGCGCTACTCACTGGATGCCGTTGCCGGAGCCGCCGAAATGACTCCCCTCGAATTCGACCACCAGCTGCGCAAGCGCCTGCTGTCATTCCGGCAGACGCTCAACCGCTCAGCGCAGTGCATGAACATGGCGAGCGATGCTCTTGGGCGGGCGCTGGTGGCCAGCAAGAAAAGCACCCTGCGCCTGCAGGCCTCCACGGTGCGGCTGGTGCGGTGCATGGAGTTTCATGGCCTATGACTCAATTCTTTGAATACGCGACCAGCAACGGGATATTGGTTTTCCTGGGAATCGTGTGGTTGATAAGCGCATTTGCAGAAGGCATCGCAACGATCATCAAGGCTTGGAAGGGCCGAAGCTCATGACCTACGTCACCATCACGACTAAGCAGAAAGTCACCGATGCCAGAGCGATTCGCGAATATCTCATCGATGCTCAGAGCCGGTTGCCTGAGACGGTGCCTAACACGCAGATGCACTGCTGGCTTGAGCGTATCGCCAGCATGATCGATGAGGAGGCCGCTCGAATCCGTAAAGTCGTGCAGCTGCGGCCGAATCAACCTGAGCCGCCGAGCGTTGCATAGATTTCTATGATACCACCTGAAAGAACTTAGGAGCTAAACGAACTTATGAGCGTCGCGACAATGATTCTAGGTCAATCGGGGACTGGCAAGTCTGCCAGTCTCCGAAACATGAACCCCTCGCAAACCCTGCTAATTCAGGTGATTCCGAAGCCCCTGCCATTCCGCAACAAGGAATGGAAACCCGTCACTAAAGACGGCGGAAACATCCTTGTACGTAATCGCAGCGATCAGATTTGCGAAGCAATGAAGAAGACCGTCAAGCCTGTGATCGTAGTGGATGACCTGCAGTACCTGCTGGCAACAGAGTTCATGGCGCGAGCGCATGAGACCGGATACGCCAAGTTCACTGAAATGGCCCGCCACTACTATGACGTGCTGATGGCCGCTAGCGAGCTCGACGCCAGCAAGCGTGTCTATCTGATCTCGCACACTGACACGACAGAAACCGGCCAGGTCAAAGCCAAGACGATCGGCAAGCTCCTGGATGAAAAGATCACTGTGGAAGGCCTCATCACAATCGTGCTGCGCACCCAGGTGATCAACGGTCGTTACGTGTTCAGCACCCGCAACAGTGGATCAGATACGGTTAAGACGCCTATGTCGATGTTCGAGGAAGAGCACATCGATAACGATCTGGCGGCTGTGGATGCCGCCATCACTACCTACTACGAGATTTCACAAGCTGCTTGAACTGGAGACTTAAATGCCTTTGACACTGAACGCAAACGAAGCCCGCAAGGCCGACAACTTCTCATCAGTGATCCGGGATACCGGCAAGTACATTTGCACCATCACTCGTGCTCAGAAGCTATTGAGTAAGCGCGGCACCGAGGGCGTTGGCTTCTCTGTAAAGACCGAGGATGGCGCGACGGCTAACTACCTCGATGTTTATACCGTCAACGCCGCTGGTAAAGCCCTCATGGGGAATAGCATAGTCAATGCCATCCTGTGTTGCGCGAAGGTAAGAGAGGCTGTCGAAGGTCCCATTGAATTCGATGTATGGGACAACAACGAACGACGGATGGTAAAGGCCAGCGCCGAGGGCTATCCGGCGCTCATGGGCAAGAAGATCGGGCTGGTGCTCCAGCGCGAGCTTTCAACTCGTGACGACAATGGCGAGGATCAGGACCGAATGACGATCGCCGCTGTGTTCGAAGCCAATACCGGTTTCATGGCGAGTGAGATCCTGGCACAGGCGACCAAGCCGGAGAAGCTCGACAAGATCGTAGCCACCATTCTGGCCAATCCGATCAAGGATCGTCGCAAAAAACTTGATGGTCCTAACAGCCTCGCGGTAGCACCACATGCGGCGCCGTTGGATGATTCGCTCGATTCGATCCCGTTCTGATGCATGAAGATCATCCAGGAAGACACCGCCTACCTATCACCTCGCGGGACTATAGAATTCGATGAGTACGAGAGAAATGAGTATGTGGCGCGCTTCCTGGATGCCTTCAAAGCTGGACTCACCGAGGAAGAACTGTGCGCGAAGTGCTACGCGATCCACCTGGAACTTCGGGACAAGCACGACCTGTACTTCGCGGTGTTCGACAAGCTCGAGACTCGGCAGCGCAGCGCCATCCGCTGGTACGCGATCTGTCGCGGTGAATATCGTCAACCTCCGAAACTGAAAGTTGAACCATGAATCCACTAACCCCACGACGCGACTACAACGGCGAATGGTTCCTGTACGGATACCAGGGCATCGGCTTCTCGACTGAGCAAGACGCGAAGGCTGCAGCAGATTTCGCACGCGCCTACTGCGGCGAGCAGATGCAGCAGGAGTCTCGCTATCGCCGGGCGGCGGAGCGGGCAAAGGAGGCTGTATGAGCGAGAAGATCACAGACGAGCAGATCCAGGCGATCTCCGCCGAGTATGCAAGGTTGCGCTTTGACTGGCCCAGCAATGAGAAGCGTCGGGATATTCCGCCTGAACGTATTTTGTATTGCGACGGGATGGTGCCTATACATGCAGAGTGGCATGTGACACTGCTTCTGCAAGCCATCCGCCAGCGCGACGCCCAGCTCCAGCTCCAGAGCAAAGAGATCCTGCGCCTCCAGGACGATCTGGCTCAGCGCTACGCGACCATCGCCGAGCTGCGCGAGAAGCTATCCACTCAGGACTTCAACGTTGCGGCATATATCAAGCGAGAGCAAGCGCACGCGCTCCAGATACGAGACCTGCAGTTGGAGCTCGCCGAGCTGCGCAAGCCGGTGTCAGACATCGTCGAGCAGCTGTACGTGCTCCTGGTGAAACGCGGTTACTCGCAACACGATGCCTTCGTGATCAGCAACGAGATTCTTGACATTGAGGAGCTGCGCAAGCCGGTGGAGGTGGAGCGGAATGAGGCGGTCGAGTCGATTCGCAGGGCCGTATCTGAAGCCAAAGGCCTGAAGCTTTCGCCATATATGCAGGAGATGATGACGACCATCAATGGCAGATTCGATGAGCTTTTCTGCGCCCACGACACCCTCGCCCAAGACTGCGCCCGGTTCCGTAACGCTCATGACGTGATGGTGGCGGAGATGCGGGGGTTGAGGGAGCAGCTGAACGAGAAGCACAACAACTGGCTGAGGACTTTCGAGCTGTACAAGCAATCCCAGGAGCGCGAGCGGCAGTTGCAGAACGAAATTCGCCAGATCGCTGCGCTGGCAGTAGTGGGCGGTGCCATATACGAGAGGTGCGTCGCCGCCCTCGCCCAGCCTACGGAGAACAGCAATGGCACCGTGTGATGCGCAGGCCCTTATTCGGGATCTACAGCTGCAGAACGCCGCGCTGCGCACGATGGTCGCCGCACTGAAGCGCACTAAGGGTCACTCTAACAATTGCATCTGCGCTGACTGCGAGGCCCTCGCCCAGCCGCAGGCAAAGATTGATCCCGGTAGTCCTTGGACTATCAAGTTCTGCGCGTACGAGGACTGCGACGGCAATCCAGCGCCGGGGAGCGCGCTGTGCCAAGGCCACATCGACGACAACGCGCGCATTGCAGCCGAGGAACAGCAGCGTCGCGCCCAGCCGCAGGGGGAGCAGAAGGAAAGCGCAGGCTGCAATGAATGCCTGTCGCCATGGCCATACGCGCACGCGGGCGACTGTCGGATTGCTAACGGAATGAAACCGGGAAATTCGAAATGAATAATTCAGATTCGAATGACAAGCTTTTCGAGCCTCTTGCGATAAGCCTGCAAGATCGCCTTAGAGAAGCGGAGCGAGAAATATCTCGCCTTTCGGCAGAAAACGCATGGCTGCGGGATGCGCTTCGCCGAATCGGAGAGATGTGCCCGGCAACCGCGGAATGCTCGCCGCTTCATGAAGCGTGCGGGATTGCGATTGATGCCCTAGCCGCATTCTCCAAGTCGAGAGACAAGGAGCAGGAGAGCGGCAATGGCTGAACTCACCGAGAGAGACGGCGAAGCGATTGCGGCATCGGCGATTGCCTGCTACCAGCGGAAGCACGCCGAGCAGATCGAGCAACTCCGCGCCCGCACCGCGCAGCTGGAGCAGGAGTCGGGCGAATTCAAAGTATCACTTGAGATATATCGAGCAGAATGTGAGCGCCTCGCCGCCGAGAACGCGGGGCTGAGGGAGGCTCTGTATTCGGTCCGTCAGATGTCCCCTGTCGATTGGAGCAGCCAGGATCTTCGCCGCCCGGTGCTGGCAGAGGTTGACCGTGTTCTTGCAGCAGCCCGAGGTGCAAAGTGATCGAGAAATACAAGGCTTATGAGTTTACCGGCGACACCGAGGTGTACGAAACCGCAGAAGTAGACGCCGAACTCGCCCGCCTGCGCGAACGCGTGGCGGAGTTGGAGCGGGGCGAATCGCTGCTTCGGCTGCAGATCGAAGCGATGGAAGACTGCATTGCTCGCGACGAAGATCAGCCGCAGATCCCATTCGAGGAGCGCGCCGAGGAGTTGATTGTCACCGAGATCAACCACCAGAACTTGCTGGAGCGCGAGCGCCTGCTGCTGGAGGCGGTGCGGTGGCTGCATGTTGAATGGGAACAGGCCGCTAATTACCGAAACTACGAACCACCGCCGATACCCGAAGAACTCGCCCCGCTGATCGCGGAGGCGGTGGGCAACCAACAGGAGAATACCAAGTGAGAACATATGACATCAGGGTGCGCAACGATGACGGCGCCGAGATGGACTACATCGTCAAGGCCTCAACAGACGAGGCAGCCGTAGCGAAGGCAAAGAAGCAGGCTGGTCGCGATATGAAGAACCCGGAAGGCTGGCGTTGCACCCAGATGCGCGAGATTGATACTCGTGTCATCTGAGGCTGTGGGCAAGTCAGGCGAGCGGGAGGGGTGAGAGATGGCAACAGGTTATCCACCAGGAATGTACTGCCTTCAGCATGCCTGTCACATAGCGGCATGTGAAGGTATGCGTCACTTTCATTACGAGCCGCTAGTCGAGTACTGCCGATCTGTCGCCGCATCAATCAATGATCTTGTCGGCCCGACGCGACCACATCAGATCGAATGCCAAGAATTTGTATCTTCTATTGAGAGGGAGGCGGCGGGCGGATGAGCATCCTGACTGTCGAGCAAGTTGCCGCGCGCTACTCGGTGGAGCCGTCCACGGTTCGTGAGTGGGCGCGCACTGGTCAGCTGCCGGCAATCAAGATGGGGAAATTCTGGCGCTTCGATGAACAACAACTATTGAGACACCAACAGTGCTGTACAAACGCAGTAAGAAGCCCGGAGCGACCTGGTGGTGCAAGTTCACCATCAGGAAACGGCAGGTCCGTGTCTCGTGTGGCACTGCTAGCAAGGCGCTTGCGGAAGAATTTGAACGGCGGCTGAGAGATCAGATCTGGAAGGAGCAGGAACTTGGCGAAGTCATCCACACCTGGGAAGACGCGAAAGAGCGCTGGCTCAAGGAGAAAGCCCACAAGCGTTCACTTGACCGCGACCGAGAGGGTTTCGACGCCCTTGAGAGTTTTCTGGGAGGGAAAGCTCTTGGCGACATTGACGGTCCGCTGCTCGCCGCGGGACAGGCGAGTCTTAGTGACGGCCGCAGACCCGGAACGGTCAACCGAATCATGGCGGTTGCGACATCTGTTCTTTCCGCTGCCGTCCGCTGGGGATGGCTCCAGCACGCCCCCAAAGTAGCCGCCCTCCATGTCGAGAAATCCGCCCCGCGCTGGATCACGCCTGAGCAGTTCGAGGCCTTGTGGCGCGAGCTCCCAGACCACGCCAAGCAGATCACCCGGTTCTCTGTCGCGACCGGCGCCCGCGCAAGCAACGTCTTCCGGCTGCGCTGGGAGGACGTCGACCTCGAAGCCAAGGTATTCCGCATCGCAGCCTCCGAGTTCAAGGGCAAGCGGGCTGTCGGTTTCCCGCTGCCACCGGATGCGCTCGAGGTGCTCGAGCAGCAACGCGGCGTGCATCGCGAATACGTGTTCACAGACCAGCTCGGGCGCGCGCCAGTGCGCTCACTCAAGACCTGTTGGGGTAAGGCCTGCAGGCGGGCTGGCTTCCCCGGGCTGCGGCTGCATGACCTTCGCCATACCTGGGCCGCGTGGCACAAGCTTGCGGGCACGCCAGCAACGGCCATCAAGGAGCTGGCGGGCTGGTCAGATACCAGGCTGGTGGACCGATATGGGCACATCAGCCCAACGGATTACGCGCAGTTCGCGGACAACCGTCGTACAAGGAATGGCACAGGAAGCGGCGGGAATGACGGGAAATAGCTTAATTTCTAGCTTATTATTCTGTAGCAATTCGCATTACGAATGCGTTGCTCTACCAGCTGAGCTACCCCGGCGCTGTGAAAATCCTTTGTCGATTCAGGCGTTAGCGTCTTTCCGTAGTGCAGTAGTGAACTGGAATGTGACCTTTTGTGCCGTTTTTCGACTGTGTGCAGTACAAATTTGGGCACACGAGGAATTCTAGCATGGGGATGTTCGATTACGTGATCCACGAGGGCGTGGAATACCAGTGCAAGGATACCCCGGACCAGTACATGAGCCAGTACCGGATCATAAACCGCCGGCTGATCGGCGATGAGTGGCACATGGAGGACGTCCCATGGAACGAGCGGCGCTACCCGCTGGAGAAAGGCATCATGCACTTGTGCGGCTCGATGCGCCGGGTCATTGACAGGGCCGACGTCGATCAGAACTGGCACGGATACCTATATCTGACCGGGGGAGGGCAGCGCTTGCCTCGCTACCGCGCCAAATTCACCGATGGCAATCTCGTCGAATTCATCGAGGTGAAACAAGATGCAGCCTGACGCCCCTCCCTTCCCCACCAAGACTGGCCAGCAAGTGGCCAGCACACTTGGCTGCCCCAACTGCGGTTCTTCCAAGATCTGGAAGTGCAAACGCTACGGCCAGATCAGCTATTCATGCGACGGCTGTCAGACGTGGGGTCCGTGGCGGACGGCACAAAGGCCGAAGAAGAGCAAGCTCCAAATCATCGCTCCGGTGTCCCCATGACCTCCCCCACCACCGGTGGCCAGCGGGTGGGCGCTTCCATGGAATATCTCGACTACCATGGCTCGGTTGAGCGAGACGATGACTGCTGGCACGGCCGCGTGCTGCACATCCAGGATGTCGTCACGTACTCATCGGACAGCATAGATGGACTGGCGTTGGCTTTCGTAGATGCCGTGGATGATTACTTGGAGACTTGTCACCAGCTCGGTGATGCCCCTTGCCAGCCCACCACCCCGTGGGTGGCGCCGTGAGCACCCGAGAGCGGGTCTACTGGTTGCGCAACTACATGTGCGTTCCCTTGGGATACATGCGCTACAAGGACAACCTGGAGTTTCAGGATCGTCGTGCGCGCTGGGATTGGCGATGGCGATAGGCGTAACCTCCCCCTGTGCCCCTCCCTCCCGACATCATCGACGCGATTCGAGCGCACATCGATGCGCAGCGGGAACTCGAGGTTCATGTGCTAGCTGCCAAGCGGCTGCTGGATGCCGGGGATACGAAGGGTGCCAAGCGGGAGCTGGCGGAGGCGGAGAAGATGCTTGAGGTGCAGCGGGGGATTGAGAGGTTGTTTCGGAAGTGAGGGCAAATGAATATTGGACCTATGAATTTTCAGCTCAAGACTTTCACGCCTCTACAGCAGACAGTAGCTGAACTTGGCGTGTGCCCGTTTTGCCACACCAAGACACTTACCCACAAGCATACTGGCGGTGGCTGCGAATGGCATCAGTGCGGCAAATGCCTGAAGGTGCTCGCGCTTGAGGCGAAGTCCCCATGACGCAGATATCGGATGAGAGGCTCGCGGATTTGATCGCAGATCACTCGGCCATATCCATGGCAGGCGCAATGCGCAAGACCGTGGAGCGTCATGCGGATACGGCCACCGCGCTGCGGGAGCTGCAAGCGGCGAGAGCCGTGATGAACTGCTACTGTCCGAGGTGCGAGGGAAGGTACTGGGTCGAGCATCAATGCCCGGTAAGCTGATAGACATTGACTGGCTCGAGGAGCGCATCGCGATACGCGTGGAGCACATCCGAAACCCCACGCCCAAACAGCTCCACGACGCGCTCAACGATACCATCCGAGACCTGAAAGAGATCTACGGCCAGATCGATATTGAGCGGTGGCCGAGGGAGGGGAAATGATTGAGATCATAATCGCGGCATTCGCTTTTGCAGCCGGCTTCGGCGCCGGATCGCTATGGAGGCGAAGCGATATCATCCGAAAAGGCTGGCATGTCTTATACCCTCCTATGTCTTCCGACCGACAGACCGGCGGCAGGTGAGCGGATAGCATCCAGCCATGCTTACCGCGCTCATCCTCACCGCCGCCACCGCCCAGCCTGTCGAATGGGAGCTGCGCATCGGCGCGACCAGTACCACCGGTCAGGCATCGAGCTCAGGCCGGTTTCCCACCCGCGAGCGATGCGAGAACGCCGGCAAGGTGATGGTGGCGTTTCTTGAGGGCGGTGAGGCAACCAAAGGGATGGGCGTGAGGGTCAAGGCCGTGTGTGTGTCGGTTCCAGCACATCGCTGACCCAGGATTGCAGGCCTATCAGTTGTTGCCGTTGCCGCTCGCAGGCTGCGGCGTACCTGATGAGCTGCAGCCCCAGTCCGCCTCGATGATCTCCGCCAGCCGGCAAATCATCGATTGCTCGCCCGGCGGCTCCATCAGTGACGGGGGTGGAACTGGCTTGGCTTGTTGCCGCGGCACTACCGCGATCGGCGCAGCCGCGCAGCCGGCCAATGTCAACAGTGCGAGCGGTAAGGCGGTCAATCTGGCTCTGTAGAGCACGGCTTTTCTCCTGGTAAGCAACATCGTGGGTCCGGCTGATCTCTCGCTCCTCGGCTTCACGCGCGGCCGTGGCAGCGTCTAGGGCGGCGATGGCGGCCTTGCCCTCGGCTGTGGCGCGGTCGTAGCCGCGCTGCTCTGCGTTGTCGAGGGCGAGTTGGATGCCGTAGAGGATTGCGCCAATGGCAGAGGCGACCGCCAGTACGCGCCAATACCTGGCGAGAAACATCACTCGGCGAGCTCCTGGTTCGGGACGAAGTACTGTGCTACGAAGGTAAGTGCGGTGCTCAGGCCCACAGCAGCCTCTCCGCTGACCTTGATGCCCGCGAACGCATCCAACGCCCAGACGATAACGGAGACTGCCCCGCCCACCGCGGCGCCAACAGCGACCTTGCGCTGCACCGGGGTTCGCTTCTGCTCGACAACTGCGTTCATCAGTAGCTCCAAATCGTTGGTCTTGGCTGCCCAGGCGCATTAGGCAGTTTGTCCAGGTGCAAGAACCGGCCGCCGCCCTTCTGATTGACGCCGATACCGGTGAAGCCCATCGACAGGGCGATCTGCAGCAACTCGACGGCGGCGCCACGGTCTACCGCGAAGTCCACGGCGAATCCCGTGGTGTGAGGCCCGTCGCTCCCCGTGCTAGAGACGCGCGAGTTGTGCGCCGGGCAGCGGTATCCAGAGCTCACCACCAGCGGCTTGCCGAAGCGGTGCCTGAGTTCATCCACGTCCATCAGAAACACCGGGTCCATGCGGTTCTCACCACAATGGCGGCACGCGAATTCGGCGTGCTTGAAGTGTCTCATCCGACCAGCCAGCGCCAGGCTGCTGCAACGGCTTCGCGCATCCGTGTAAAGCTTCGACGAATGATGATGATCGCGTGCTGGTCTGCCATTACTTCTCCCGTGCCTGTTCGATGGTCATTTGCCGAATATCCTCGCGGAGCAGCAGAAGCTGTGTCTCGGCGGCATTGGCTTTGTCGATCGCCCACCATGAAAGCCCCAGCGATAACATCGCCACGCCCCATGCAAGGATGCCGACCCATAGCGGTGTGCGATCGTTGAGCTCGGCCTTCGCGTAGCTGCCGCCCGCTTCCACCTTCGTCTGCTCTGGCACCAGGTTCATTTTTCTTGCCTCTCAGCTCGGGATTCGAGCGAGCGCAATCGTACATCCACGACTGCATCCATCGCCTGGAGCTTGCCGATCTCTATCCACAGCTCCCGCTTGTCGTTGGCCTGGCTCTCCTGAATGGCAAGCGTGGTGATGAGATTCCACGTGACGAGACCGGCGACTACCGCCAGTAACCCGCCAAGAGACAGCTTGGTGGTCCAAGGGATAATGAGCTGCTCCACGTGCACGTCCTGTCTCATGTCGTCTTCCGGTCCATCGGGAGCCTCGCGGCGGCGGTCTTCTAGGTCGCTCATCGGACGCTCTCAATGAAGCCTTTCAAGTCGCCGCTCCAGCCTAGAGATACGATCGTCCTGCTCCTGGACGTACTTGATCAGCGCGGGCACCAGCGCGGCCTTCTCGATCTGCCAAACATCACCCTTACTGACCGCATATGGAGCGCACTTGTTCAGGCGCTGGGCGACTAAACCATGATTCACGCGCTCTCCACCTTCACGCCAGTCGAAGGACTCAACCAAAATGCAGTCGATGACGGGCCGAGCGCTAGGAGCTGATTTGAAGTTCTTCTTCAGGCGAGCATCTGAAGTGGTGTTATACCGTATAGCCGCGCCGGCGCGGTTGTAGTCGATGCTGCCGCGGATGGTGGCGCCCTCAGTGAATACCAGATGCTGATTGTCGCCGCTCCCAGCTTCGTTATTGCTAACGATGGTGTACTGGTTGGATGTGGCATTGGATACCTGGAGCGAGGCAGCAGCCGAAGTGGTGCGAATCTGAGCGCGCGCGCTGTTGATCGTAGTCCCTGCCGTGCCGATGACAAAAGCTCGGCTTCCCTCGGTCGGGAAAGTAACCTGATCCACGGTAGTGCCCGTGCGGTCAACGCTGAAGACCGTGCCGAAAGAATTTCGTGCGTCGTTTGATAGCTGAAATAGGAACTGTTCGCTTGCCCTCATGTTGAATGACCAGCGCCGGTTATCTGCAGCGGCATCAGATTCATCTAGCTCAAGAAATGGCACCGCTGCCGACACCGTAGCCGCTCCCGGATTCCCCGATGACCAGCTGTTGCTGAAGATGTGGTGAGCAGTCCACGTCGGCGCAATCGACTGTGAAAGCGCTGGCGCGCCGTCCGAGCGCATGAAGCTCGTTGCAGAGCCATTCACAGCACTCAGCCCGATAGTGGCAGAAGGATTCGCCGCAGCGGGTGCCGCAACGCCGTTTATGTTGGTGACTGTGAGGTTGGTCGATGAGACCGTCGTGGCTGTCATCGTGCCAGTCGTCACATCGCCGATATTCCCGCTGTTCGGATTCAGCAGGATCCAGTCATCTGCGCCGGTATCGAGTACGAGGTAGGCCGGAACTCCGACGCGCAAGTCGTTGGCCACGATGTTGGACTGCGCCCCGCTCACCCACTTCTGCACGTCCAGCGCGCCGATGGAACTGATATTGAGGGTAGTGGCGCCGGTGTTGGTGTTCGCCGGGATGAGTACCACCTGCATACCGGCCACGTAAGCCGTTGGCGTGGGTGACAGCGCTGCGGTGACGGTATTGGTGCCGGCCACCGAGCTCAGCACCACATACTCACCGTCCTGGATGTTATCCACGGTCCCGTACTGGCTGCGCACGGTGGGATTGCCGACGTTGGTGTGCCTGAAGCCACCCATTGGCAGGTTCGCGGTCGGCGTGGTCTGGCCGTCCTTGGAAATCGATGCCGTCAGCGCGGTTGCGATGTCGGACATCGTGTTGTTGTGCACGGTGCTCGAGATCGTGGTGCCGCTGACCACTGGGTTGCCGGCGGGCAGTGAGTACGTCCCTGCCCCATTGCGCGGCGCCATCAGCAGCGGCATTGAGGCGAAGGAGACGCAGATCAGGGCAAACTTGGCGTAACGGTTCATCGCAAGACTCCAGTGTCAACTCGCGGCCCCACGGCGCGCTGTGTCGCTGCGGCAATCTCAGCCTCGGCAGCGGCAATCAACTCGGCCAGCAACTCATATCGATCACGCTTGCGGTCCTCGCGCTGTATCACCGCCTCGATGCGTGACCGCTCCTGCTGCCACTGCGCGATGCGCTCCTGCAGGCCGGATACGATCTCCTCCGAGACGTGCTGGCGGGCGCGCTCGCGGGCTGGGTTGGCGGCCATCAGCGTCTCTCCTTGCGTCGTTGCGTCGCTTCCTGGAAGGCCAAGGCGAGGCGCTCTTGGTCCGTCAGGTCGCCGATGAATTCGTTTGTTGCGCCCTGGCGCGTGGCTTGTCTTGGTTTGACGCCAGCGAGAGCTGCGGCGATTGCGCGTTGCGTATCTGTGTTGCCGGCGGCGATGCGGCGGCCGGTTTGGGTGCCACTGAGGCCAAGTACGGTCGGGAGCGTTACAGGAGCGGTTACTGCACCACCCAACAGTCCCAAGATTCGCTGGCCGGTCGGCGGTGAGCGAGAGTCGAGAACCTTTCTCGAATCAGCCGCAAGCTGGCGCAGCGGGCCACCACCTCCGCGTGCATAGGAGCCTTGGGAAGAGCCGCGACCACCGGTGGCGACCGCATTGGAAAGGTCGTTGGGCGTGAAGCCTTCGGGTCGATCTTTCGAGTTCGCAACGGCCCGCTCGACGATCTTGTACTCTCCATACTTCGCGTCTGCCGTACGCAATGCCTTCAGCGCATCCGGCGGCAACTGCGAATCGAGTGCCTGCGTGATAGCGGCATCTGCTTCCTGGAAGAGCCGCGCCTGCGCGATCTGTCCTTCTGCGGCCGCAGCCCTGGCCTCCGCGCGAACATTCGATCGGATGCGAAGCAGGTCATCGGAAGTTGATAGCGGTGCTGTTAGCTCGTTATCGACGAAGTTTTGAACGACATTGCGGTCGTCATCAGTCGCCCTGATCCCTCGATTCGCTATGGATGTTTGAAGCGCACGATCAAGCGGGACGTTCTGTCCGTTATTCATGATGACCGGCCTGACAGGGAAGCCCTTGGCCTGGTCGTAGAGCGGCTGAAATGATTGGTAGGCGTCGTCCAGCATCGTCGCTTGGTCGGACTGCCTGATCGTCGTTCCAGGTGCGGCACCTTGCTGTACGGCGGCACGCTGAACCCCAGCCTGCGCATTGTCTCTGGAGTTCCTGACGATAGGGCCAACCACCGGGAGAGACTTCACGTTCTCCTCGAGCTGGTTGTACATACCTTTAGGGTTCAGCTGTCCTGGAGTCAGATCAACGCCAGCATCGAGCAAACGCTGCGCTTCCGGTGTACGCGCCAATCCTGCCGCAGCCTTCTGCGTTGTGGCTGCCGCTGCCCCCGGAGCCATCGCGCCCAGAATTCCGGCGACGGTCTGCCCAATAGGCCCCGCCCCAGAATCGCGCGCCGCCTCACCTGCAACGCCTCCAGTGACCGCGCTAACGCTCTGCAGCGCTGGCTGCGCCGCGAACTGCGATGCCACAGCACCGGTCGTACCACCGGCACCTGCCGCCAAGCTTCCGAGTCCGATGCCGGTAAGTGCACCACCGAAGCCCTGAGTGACGGCACTGGCGTAGCGCTCCGCCCTATTACGCGGGGCGAGCGCTTTGCCGCCATCCGATCCCAGTTGCTTGAACGAGAAGCCCAGAGGCGACGGGATATTTGCGCCCGCCAGATTCAGAGCGCCTACAGGCACTGCCGCTGCTAGCTTTGGAAGAGATATGACGCCATCGGCAAGGTCGGTGGCGCCACGCAGGAACGGACGTGCCGTCTCGGCAACGAGTTCGGTACGCTTGAGTTTTTCTCCAGCCTGATCAGCAGCGGCGAGATTGCGCTTGAGCTCGTCCTCGAGGCGCCATCTCTCTGGAGTCTGCAACGGCTGCTGAGCTGGCGCATTCGGATCGTCGAGCACAAAGCCTGGCGGCAGCGGCGGTGGTCCAGCGCTCTGGGGCTGCTGCGGCTCATCCAGCTTGAACCCAGGCGGCAGCGCCGGAATCTGATTTACTGCAGCGGTTGCCACTGCCCGTTCCTCAGCACCAGCTTTTCACCGTTCGGCCCGGTCGCCGTCATCTCGGCCTGCTGCGGCACCGGCGGCGCGCCATTCGCCGAGGCTAGAGCGGCAGACGGTGTGGTGCCAAGTGGCGGTGAGCCGCCAGGCGTGAATGCCGTCTCAGGACGAGTTCCAACGACCTGGCCAGGGTCGGCGCCGATGTCCCGGGCATAGCCGCCGTACGTTTCAAAGTCGCGGCTGTACGCCTGCTGATAGCCCTGTACACGCTGGTCCAGCATGTCCACCAAGTTCTTGCGCGTCTCTGGTGTGAGCCGCCCTTGTCCTGAGATTTCAGCCCGTGCCTTGCCAATCATCTGCTGCAGGAATGGCGTGGCACTCTGAGTCAGCTGCAGCTCGCCCTCGCGCACAACCGAGTTCGGGTCTAGCACCTTACCCACGCTGTAAATGACCTGCAGGTCTCCAGCGGGGGTGTCCGGAGCCTTGCGTGCCGTCTCTATGATCGGCAGAGCCGTCTCGTACTCCTTCACAGATGGAAGGCTGCGGAACTCCTTGCGGAGCCCTGCCGTGTCACGGCGTGACTGCTTTCCGGCGCTGGCTTCCTGACCGGCTCTGGCAGTCTCTGCGGCGAGCTGCGCGTTAGCACGTGAGGTTTCGCTGGCCAGGCCCGCATTGGCCCTCGACGTCTCGCTTGAGAGCTTAGCGTCGGGGGTGACGCTCTTGGTGATCTCCTGCTGATTGGGAGCGTACGGATCAAACGGCACATACTTGTTACCGGCGTCCTTGTACTCGGTTTTTCGTAGTGCCGGGTCAACTCCCTTTGGAACACGGGCAACGACTTCGCCGGCCGAATTCGTCCCGACAAGCTCATTGCCGGCATCCTGCCACTTCAATTCCTGAGGCTTCATCCTCTGCGCTGCTAGCTGCGCGACGGTCTGCTGCTGCTGCTCGATCGGCAAGCCTTGGATGGCAGCAGTAGCCGCCGGGTCGCCGCCAAGGCCGGCGAGCGCTTTCGCGATGGCCTGCTTCTTCTGATCGTCGACGCCCATCTGCTCTTGACCTGCCTTGCGTTGCTGCCAGCCGGCAAGTCCGCCGGCGAGCGCAGAGGCAATACCACCCCAGGGACCAGACAGTCCCGTGCCCTGCTGGCCAACTTTCATCAACGCTTCGGCCATTGCACGACGGCGGTCTACACCCTGTTGAGTTGGCATACCGGGCGCAGTCGGAGCGCCAGGGCTCTGGCCTCCGCGCAGCCATGGGGGCACAAATGCCATTACGCATCCTCCATTTCGCGGCTGGTGACGATGCCGTAATCCACCATGTCGTAACCACTCTCGTGCTTGACCACGGCCTCCGGATAGATCTGCTTCACTTCGTCTGCCATCGCACCAAGCTGGCGCTCGCCCCCAGCCTTGTAGCGGTAGCTGTAGATACCCAGCCCACTGGGCGTTGTGCCCTCGCGCTTGATATCGGTCTTCAAGCGGCGGTCTGAGAACGCCAGGGCCAGTGCGATAGAGGACAGCGCTGCTTGCTGCTGCTGAGCCTGCTGCGCCTGCTGCGAATAGTTGCCGAAGCGGTTGTTGTAATCCTGCTGAATAGCGCCCTGAATGTCGGTCGGCGCGACCTGACCGGATGAGCCTGGAGCCAACGCCTGCGGCACCATCGCACCACTGCCGCCATAGAGGAAGTCTAGACCCTGAAGCGTCTTCTGCTGATCTGTGACCTGCTCGTTGATGCCCGCATCGCGCTGTTGGTTGCCAAGCTGCGCGTTTGCGAGCCGTTGCATGAACTCCTGCTGCTGCGCATCGTTGAAGAAGCCCGAGCGCGCCATCTCGTTCTGAAAGTTCTGGTTGGCCGCCTGATTGGCGAACTGCCCTTGCGTGGTGCGCTCGCCGAAGCCCTGCTGTCGCGCCTGGAGCTGCTGGCCGAACAGCCGAGACTGCTCTTGGCCACCCGCAAGTACGGCGCGATCTCTCAGGTCGCCATAGGCATCCGTGCGCGCCTCGTTGAGGTCTCGCATCTGCCGCTCGTAGGCTTCGGTTCCCTCGATGAGACCGCTCGCGAGCAGCCGAGAGCGCTCTGCTTCCTCTCGACGACCAAACTGGTCATCCAGGCGCCGCGCGCTGCGTCCGTACAGGGCATCCTCTACGCGTTGGCGCTCGCCGCTGAAATCCTCCTGACCTGGCAGCTGAGGCAGACCCATGGTGCTGATTCGGCGCTGTGCAACGCTGCTCGCGTTGATGCCCGTCTGCTGATCCGTGGGATTTGCTGAGAACTGGCGCGCTGGGAGCCCAGAAGTATTCAGCCCCTGGCCCAGAGATTGACCGTACAGGTCGAAGTTACGGCCAGCAGCCTCGGCTCGAGTGCCTGCGGCGCCAGTCTGCGCGTCGTAGATGCGCTGCTGCTCAGGCGAAAGCTGAGTGGTCTGTGTGTATTGGTCCGGATTGGTTGGATCCTGCGAGAACGTCACCGTCCCGCCAGGCCCAACTTGGTTGACGCGGTTTAAGGCCGCGGTCGTACGGGCCGCGTTGATGTTCTGCTGGCCCTGCTCGCGGGCAGCTCCGATGGCATCTGGCGGCTTTGGAGCCTTAGGCGAAGTCATGTCACGCCGCCTTGGCTCTGGGCTTGTAACGATTGTCTCGTAGCCATCGACACTCCGACTTCAACATCCGAAACTGGATCTGATCCCCGTTCGGAGCTGCGTCTGTGAGGGTCGCCTCGCGGACAAAGCCCAAATGCTCGACGAGTGCGAGCGAGCGAACGTTATCACAATTCACGCGTGCTGTGATGCGGCGGCAGCCAAGTTGTTGGAACGGGTAGTAGAAGGCGAACCAGATGCTCGCGCGGTTGAACACGCGCCGGTCCTCGACTGCGAAGCCCAGTTGCACATCGGCACCGGTGTAGCTCGTATAGATAGCGCCGGCCTTCAGCGCTCCATCGAAGGTGAACCCCAGCGCAGTGCCGCAGCCCTTGTGCCAGGCGCCGCCAGTGCGCTCACAGACCCAAGCGCCAACCACATCGGGCTGGTCTTGGATGAGGCCCCAGCGCGCGCTCACAGCGTGCTCCCGCGCTTGTAAGCGATGTCGACAGACGACAGCGACACCCAGGTCGTCTGGGTCACCTCAACCACTATGTGGAAGCTCAGCGCATAACCAATGGCACAGGCCGTTAGCCAGTTGGAGCGCACCACAGGCTCGCCGCCCCAGAACCCTTCATCCCACTCGGCCACGTCCCACGTGGAACCAGCAGAGGACACACTCACGATGTCGCTGGTCGGTGCCTGGACGTTGAAATCGGCGTCGATCCCCACCTTGATGGATGCCGGCGCCGTGTCCCAACGCATGATGGGGCGCATCAGCGTCGTCTGTTTGAGGTTGGCGCGATCACCAAAGTACGTGAAGTTGAACACCGCCTCAGCGCGCACCAGCTCATCCACGTCCTGCACGCCCGTCCAACCCTTGCGCACCTCACCGGCCATGCCGAAGTAGAGCTCGCCATTCAACTCCGCAAAGCAATTCGCCGGCCAGTCGGTGAACCGACACCAGGCCTTCGTGAAGGTGTTCATCACGAACTGCACCTGCTCGGTGTCCACCGGGACGTTGAGCAGCAGCATGTTGGCCTCGCTGAACAAGAACAGCTCCCAGCCGAAGTTGGCGCTGTAGGCGCTCACGGCATCGGCCATGGCGCCCTGGATGATCTCGGTCACCGCTACGCCCTGCTCTTTGCGCTCACGCGCTACGAGCCGAGACATTGGGATCACGCCATCGGTGGTGATGATCAGCAGATCACCGGCGAACTTGATCATGCAGCGCCGTCCGATGGGCTTGCCGGTTCGGTAGACGCCAACCAGCGCGAAATCACTGGCCGGATCCGTCCCGCTGTATACGACCACCTCGCCTTCGCTAGTGATGGCGACCAGGAAGTCGTCCGGGCCGTTACCTGCATCTCGCGTCCAGCTGCCCGCGGCCATGAGATAGCCGCCGGACTGAATGTATGAGCGGATCGGGAACGAGGTGAGCGCACCAGCGAACGCGCCGGCCGCGGCGTACCACAGCGTCAGCGTGTCCTCTTGGATGTAGTAGGCGCGCTCCTTGAAGATGAAGACGTGGACCAGCGTGTTGGTGTTGACGTTTGTGATCGATGGTACAGAGACGCCATTGATGGCGGCCCACGTCGCACCGTTGTACAAGCGCAGGTCATCGGCACCGTTCACCGCGATGAGAAAGTCACCGCCCGATGTCTTGAAGTTGACCACCTGCCAGCGCGCGTTGGTCAGGCCGGTGACTGCAGCAGCCCCTACGGCGCCCGCAGAGGTGACGTTGTAGATACTGTCATCGGCCCACGCCCAAAGAGACTGGGAGCCGCTCTGAGGCTTATAGGTGATCAGCGTCTCAACCTCGGCTGGATCCACGCCGGCCATGATGTCGGTGACGTGCTCCGCCGAGCCCTTGCGCATGCGAATCTCAGCCGTCAGCGGGAACCAGTTGTCCAGCGTGACCGCGAAGCCCGGCTCCATGTTGGCGATACCGTCACGTGCGTTCCAACCACGCACCGGCGCCAATTGGCTGCTCGTGGTGACGACCCTGGCGCGAGCCGGGTTTGTGCGACGTGCAGCCGTGCGCATCATCAGCCCATACTCGAGAGGTTCCAGGAGCCGTACGGCGTGCCTGGCGCCCGGATGGAGTTCATGAGGGTATCGAGGCGGATGCGCCGCGCGGTCTTGTCGTCTGTGATCAGCCCTGCGACCAGCTCTTCGTAGTCGTCGAAGTCTTGCTGGAAGTCGAGGCCCTTGGATGACTTCCACCGCCACCGCAGGCCGGCCAGCAGCACCTCATCGTCAAACAGCGGCAGATCGTCATCCAGAGTGAAGCGCGACTTGCGAGTAGCGCCGTCCGCAGTCGTCGCCCAGTTGTAGCTAACGTACTCGAAGTAGCAACTCTCCCCCGCCGCGGGTACGGGGTCGAAGAAGAGCGTGCCATTGCGGATGCGGTACTCTGGATACGGGCCTGCAGTGGTGACGGCGAGCCGGCCTTGCCACACCTCCGGCTGGACCGGACCGAATACGATCGTGCCCGTGGTGCGATTCCAGATGGTCTCATCGATGATCTTCCGGAAGTTGGCGCTCGCGCCGATGATCGATGTCAGCGTGCCTTGCGAGGCAGCGGCGAGCGTCGTGAAGGTGGCCTCGTTCGTCAGCAGCTGCCACTCGTGGCGGCGCGCCAGCTTGCTGCCCTCCTCATTGAGGATGGACAGCATCTGTATGATCTGGAAATCAGTCGATGAGACCGCGGTGTTGGGCTGCGCCAGACCCAGGCTCGCACAGGCCTCCTGGACGATCTGTACGCAGGTACGCATCAGGCCCGAGCTCGCTTCGGCGGAGGCTCAGACAGCGCGCTGACTTGCGCTCTAAGCTCGGATACCTGGGCTTGCATCTCCTCGAGCAGCTGCTTCTGTGCCTCGTTCTCGCTGCGCAAATGCGCGAGCTCTGAAGCAGCACCGTTGTTGGCCCGCGCTTCGAGAAACGCCCTGGCCTTCTGTTGCAAGGTGCGTGAACCGAGCCCGAGCTGCCGTAGCACCTCCTCGTTCGCATGCGCGATGTCCTCCACGGCATGCAGCCCGCAGCGCGCGCAGTTCTTGGCCTCGGCAGGAGTGATGGCAGGCCAGTTCTTGATGGGATAGCCATCAACCTGACAGTCCTCCCCCTTCTTGAACGCGGCATAGACGTCTTTGAAGCCGCGGACCCAGTTGCTGGGCATCTCGCGCGGTCGGTCAATGGAGGCGCGCTCCATCTGCGCAATCCACTGCAGCGCTGGGAACTCTGATTCGTCCTTGCTACCGCGCTGCTGGACGATCACCCAATCCTCATCCTTCATGACCAACGCGCCGGCAGCGATAGACGCCTCGCGGTCCTCGATGGCTCGACGCTCGAAGCGAAACGCTGGCGGCAAGGCCTGTGACGGAAAATGCATTGTCGTTCTCCAAAAAGAGGCTGCCGGTAGCGATCCGGCAGCCGGTGAGTTTGCTCACAAACTAGGCCGCGAGGCCGTCATCCATGAAGGGACGTGCGATCTCGAACTCGGCTTGTCCCGAAGCAGGCGTGCCGATTGCAGAAGCGCCGACCGCGCCTTTCACGCGATCGCCCGCAACTACTGCGTCATCCACGCTTCCCGCGGTGGCGGTCGCATAGACGTTTGCGTTATCGACAAAGCCAGCAAGCACGAGGCCCACGGCCTTGCCCTGGATCTGATACCAACCGTACTGGTTGGCCACGTTTGCGGACATGGCGACTGCAACCGGGCCGATAGCGTTGGCCGCCAACAGCGCGGTCGTACCATCGTCCATGTTGTAGGTGACCCACGATCCGACAGCCGTCGTCGCCACGCCCTTGAGGTAGATAAACTCGCCGCCGCCGTAGGTCGTGTCGTAGGCAGTCGTGATGGTTCCCAGTGGGTGACGCTGCTCGGTTGAGGTATCAGCGATCGGCTGAGTGCCCAGCGTTTGGTTCGTTGGAATGAATGCCATGGCTGTCTCCTCAGGCCACTACGAGCCCTTGCAGGCTCCGGTTGGTGACAATCAAGTTGCCCATGGTGATGATCGGCATAACCACGGCTTCCTGATTGACAGAGTTCTTCTCGTCCAGCATCTCCATCCAGGCGTCCTGGTGGGCGACGAACTTGAAGAAGTCGGTGTTGATGAAGTACATGTGGCTGGTCGGGATACCCGACGCCGCGGTGTCGTGCCACACCTCGGCCTGCTTGTAGCGCAGTTTCACCATGCCGCCCTGGCCGTCATCGTTCGGCGAGTACCGCTTCAACGAGGTCTGCGATTGCTCGTAGAAAGTGAAGTAGTTCTCGCTTGCGATGATGAGGTCAGGGTGATCGGCGCCACGCGTCAGACGCAGCCAAAGCGGAAGCATCAAGGACTCAATTGTCGTGGCGCTCGGAGTGATGGCACCGCCACCCTGGAGGGGAGAAGCCGCCGATTGCACGATGTTTCGCCAGAACGTGAAGGTCGTGCTGTTGATGCCGCCGACAGTGCCGGTGCCGGCATCGGAGATCAGCGCTTGCAGGCCGTTGATTTGGTTGGTGAGCGAGCCGGCCGAGTAGAAGTCGGCAGACATGCCATTCGCCATCGAGCGCTTGGCGTTCTGAAGGCGAGACTTGACCAGATTGACGATGCGGGATTCGCCGCTGTTCTTGCGGATTTCCTCGCCTGAGGCCGTGACGTGGATCGCGACCTGGCGCCAGGCGAATTCAACCGAACTCAACACCTCGCTATTGGAGATGTTGAGCTCGTCGTACCCGCTGTAGCGCTGGTAGGTCTGGTTGTCCTCGAAATCGATGTTTCGAGTGATCGAAAGGCCGCCGTCTTCTTTCTCGACGCCGCCCTTCTCGGTGATGCGCCGGAACAGCGCGTTGTGGTTCGAAACGTTATCGACGAACTCGCCTTTGTGATTGCGGAAAGTCGTCGATACAAGCTCAGTGAACGTCGTAAATGACGTAGAGGCAGGTACTGCCATGGTAGTTCAAGGCTCCAAACACGGTGATAGCCTCCATCACGCGCGTCCTTCAGCCTTTAACTCGGCCAGACGTGCCCTGATGGTGTCTTCCATCGTGCCCTTCGCTGTTGAACCGGCAGGGGTCGCCCCACGGGTGCGAACATTGATCGAAGAGACTTTGCGGGCGTTGGCGGCTAGGTCCGCCTTTTGCTTCGCCTCAGCTTCGCGCTTGCGCGCTTCCACCTTGGCTTGCACTGAGTCGCTCAGACGGCATGCCTTGTCATAGGCCTGCTGCAACGTCTGAACACTGCCCGACTTCAACAATCGCTCCATCTCTGCCTGGACTTCCGGTTCGCCGACGAATTCGTTCTTAGGGTCAGCCATGAACGATTCGACCTGAGACATCACCGGCGCCAGCTTCACTTGGCTCACGATCTGACGCGTTTCCTGAAGATCTCGTAAGAGGCTGTCGTATCGCGGATCTTGAACCGGCGCACGCTGAGGGTTGTTTAGACCCTCCACTATTGCTTCCGGCTTGATACCAACATTGGAAGCAATTTGCAATAGAGTATAGACCTTTTCTGCGTCACTCCCGTTGTAGAGAGTGCGCTGGAAGTTCAACAATCCACTGATGTTCTCTACTGCGTTCTGTCCGGCCGCCTGAAACACGTCGGCATGCGGACGAATCACAGCATCCAAGGTGTCGAACGTCGCCGCCTTGCCGCGGTACTTCTCGATGCCTTGGTGGAAGTCCTCCTCACGCCGGTGGATCTCTTCCCGTACGGTCGGCGGTAGCGTGGCCCACTCGGCCTTGCGCTCTGACTTCCACGACTTCGGCGCCTCGGCGAACTTGTCCGCTACTGGAGTGTCGGTGGCGGCAGGCGCTTCGGCTTTGACAGCTGGAGTGCCTGGCTTACCGTCATCAGGAGCAGCGGCCTTGGAGAATCGGCCGGCAGGGTCGCGAGTTCGGCCTGGGCTGCCTTCAGGATCTTTCGAAGCCTCCGGCGCTCCCGCTTGGTCATCGCTACCTCGCGTCTTGATCTCGGCCAGGGTGGACCGGATCGTGTCTTCCATCGAAGGTGCCGCTGTCGTCTCGACGGTGGCACTCGTGGATGTTTCGGTGGTACTCGGTTCGTTGTCTGCCATTCAATTCTCCGGAGACGTGCGACGTCGTTCGTGTTCAATTTCCCGGCGCACTTCATCAGGCACGGGGCGCCCGATCTTCCCGCATGAACGACACTTGGGAAGGTTCGTGTTAGGGATCAAGCTGTAGTTGTGCCCCTCTACACCTCTAGCGGGAAATCTCCACTGAACCGTCCAATGGATCTTCCGCAGAAAGCACAAGGGAGCACCGAAAATCCGTAGCAGCATCATCCCCCCAAATGCCGTCGCTTCGCGGGCGACAGCTGGTAATAAGCGCGCCGCACAGCCTCATCCAGCCGCTTCTCGTAGCGTTGCTCGACGTACTGCTGCTGGCGCTGGGCGTGCGCCTTCTCGGCCGCCATGCCCTCCCACGGGCGCGATCCAGTGCGGGCGAGGTCATCGCGTCGTGCTCTGGCGCCGTCGATCCACTTGCCTGTCACTGGACTCACGTAGCCCGGCGTGTCACCGCGCACGTAGTGCACCTCGGTCGTCTGCTGGTAGTCAGCGCTTACTTCGACCATGCAGCCGATGCTGCCGTCGCGAGGTTCGATGGCGTGGGGATCCCAGACGTATCTACGGCGAGGCATCTTTGCTCTCCAGCTGCACTCTCGCGCGCCCATCGCGCAATATGCATTGAGACATGGTGCATGACGGCCATTGCTTCCACTTCGAGCCGCAAATGCAATACCGATCGCCATCTGCGCCCATCGTTTGATCGTCAGGCTTGATATCGTCCTTCCAATTGTCCAGCCCGCCTTTGCTCATTGCTTGCACAGCCTCGCGAACAGTGAATTGCTCTTGGTTAGGTTGCGAGCTATTGCCTGGCTGTGGCTTTCTCCACCCTTAACCTCGAATCGATGATGCATAGGCTTCAGCAGCTCGCGGGCTTCAGCAGCTCGCCGTTTAGCCCGTGCCGGCGGTAAGTGATGCGCTTGGCCCTAAATGCACCGCTCACAAGATCGCTGAATGAAGTCGGCATGTCTCTGACTGTCGGCTTGCGAAGGCTGGCGATCACATCCGACTCGATCATCTCAAGCTTCAGGCTTTTGCTACGCATCAACCAACTCTCCGTCAATCTCGCCCATCTGATTCGCCTGCGCGCGAATGCGCTTTGGCTGCTGCACGGCCTGCATCATCTTCTCGATCATGGCCTTAACCTCGCCGACGGCCTTGCCGCTCTCCTCTCGACCGGCCTTGGCCTCGTCGGCTGCCTGGACCATCGCTGGATCAGGCTGCGGCGGTGCCGGCTGCTGGATCTGCTCGATAGCATCCTCGACGGCCGAGCCCATGCGCGCGCGCCTGGCAATCGACAGCGCCACCGACTTGATCAGGTCGATGCTGATCATCCCCGACTGCAGCCCGGGCATGGCGCCGCTGATGAACGTCATGATCGCCGTCAGCGCCTCCTGCATGCCCGCCATGTCCATCTCGAGCGTCTCGGCGATGGTGCTGTCGGTCTCGATATCGACCTTGTAGCAGCGCTGGCGATCGGACTTCATGACCTCGCTGATCTCTTCCCAGCTCGGTGATTCGGCGGCCTTGAGCATGGCCGGATCCGGGGGCGGTGGCGGCATAGCCTGGCCGGTCATGGGATCAACCTGCGGCGGCGTGCGCTGCGCCTGCTGAAGCTGCATCTGCGCGGCCTGCTTCTCCTGGGCCGTCGGGTACTGCAATCCAGTGATCTCGGCGAACGTCTGCCAGTCGTACTTGCTGCACATCACATCGGCGATGAGGCGCATCACATCGCGCCCGAAGCGCTTCACCTCGCGCTGCAGGGTCTTGAGACGCAGGCCGCCAAACTGTGCCTTGAGCCGCTGGGCCGTGGCCGTCTCGCTCGCCTCGGTAGCACCACGGATCACGTCCGAAATACCCGTGAGCTCGTAAATCGTCTGCTTGCACTCGTTCTGTGCCTGGTAGAGGGCTGCCAGGACGTTCGCGATCTCGCCCACCGGCATCATCCAGATCGCCTTCTGTAGGCCGCCCATGCGGTAGTACTTGGCCGTGTTCTGCACCGGGATCATGTCGGTGTTGTCGGCCTCATCCAGGAGCTTCGTCACCTCGCTCATCGTCGAGTCGTACACGCCGCGCACCTTGCACACCCGCACTATGGCGTTGATCCGCTGGCTGATGCGCTCGAGCTCGCGAGCCTTCACCTCGTACATGTGGTACAGCGGCCGCGGGACAATGCTGCGGCCGTTCTTGATAGCCAGCATGGGCTTGGGGATGGGCCAAAAGCCGTCGATCTCCATCGGATCCTGCTCAACCAGCAGCGGGCCGTCCTTCCAGCCAGTGCTGATGAAGATGACCTGCATGGTGTCCTTGTCCCAGATCTCGATCACCTGGGCGGTGCCAAAAGCCTTCTTCTCCTCGTCCTTCCACTTGTCCATGCCCTCGGGGTAGTTAAGCGGCACCTTGGCCGCCAACTCCTCGCCGAACATCTCCACGAGCTGCTCGCGGTTGAAGTCGTGCTCGAATCCGATCCATGGCACGTGGCGCCACCGCTTCCCAGGCCCGCGGCGGAAGCGATCCCACTGCACGTGCTCGATCACGCACTTTTCGGAGACTTTCTGCTCAGCCGCCTGCGGCTCTTGGCCTTCTTCAGACGGCAGCATCATCGGCTCGCCAGCCGCATCCATGATCGGCGCGAACTTCGGTTCGTACTTCACCCGCACGACGCCGCGCCCAGTGACGATGCAATCCAGGACCGCATCCTCGAGAGTGTCGTAGAAGTCCTCGGTGTCTATCGCATACGACAGCGCGCGCTCGAGAACCATCGACACAGCCTTGCCCAACGGGTCAGCATCCCGGAAACGCCTACGCACATCAGGCTGTGGCGCGCTGTTGTACACAGCGGGCAGCAAGGTCTCGGTGTTCGACCAGAGGATGTTGAAGCTGCGATCGGTTCGAGCGTGCCCATCCTTCGTCGGCGCCCCGCCCTCGTAGATCTGGTAGCAGTGCTTCGCCTGCTCGCGCCAGGTCTTCTCGTTGCTGTCGGCGAGCGTCCACTCCATCAGCCAGCGGCGCACGAAGTCGGCAGGCTGCTCCTCTGCCGGCTTGCGCTCGATCTGCTCGACCTGCTCTTCGCTCATGTCGTGCGATAGCCAACCAGACGGCCGCCAGCAACACCCGTAGCGCCGTTCTGGAGCACGCGGATCAGCTTGCACTTGATCTGAAGCTTGAAGGGTCTTCCAGCAGCGGTGACGACCACGCGTGTCGCAGGCGTCGTGGACACCATGTCCTCAAGCGCCACTGCAGATGCCAGGAAGTTCGTCCCGTCCAGGCTCACGAAGACATCCATGGCGCCGGCCGTGCTGCCCAGGATCCAGGTGTCATAGTCGTTGGCGTTGACCGTGCACAGCACGTCGTTGTCGTTGGTGCCGGTCAGCTCGGCGACCGTAACCGCCTCATGAATTCGATCGCTCATCTACCACTCTCCCCCGCGACGCTTGCGGCTGTGCTGCTGAATCATTTCGTTGATGGTCTGCTTAGCCGACCACTTTGGCGGCGGCGGCGCTTGCTTGGGCTTAACGATGGCTGGGTGGGCCTCATGGACCGCCTTGGCCATCAGAACAGCCATATCGACGGCATCGTCATGCTTACCAGCCGGGAACTTGAGGAGTTGCGACAACAGGTTGTTACCATACTCCGTGTCTGCGATCTTGATGCGCTTGAGTCCGGCCATAGCCTGAAGCGGACGCGCCTCGGTTGGCTTGTCTTTGCCACGAGTCAGCCACTCGCACGGCACAAACACAGAGCGCTCCTGCATTCGCCTGGTTAGGAATGGCTCGATGGCCCGCCGAATCGGCCCTGACTCACCGAAAAATGCGAAGGGGTTCTGCCGCTCTGCCTGGTCAATGAGCTGCTCTATCCAAACATCGGCCGTCGTGCGCCCACGCCAGCCCTCGATTGCGAGGTACAGGTCCTCATTCAAGTATCCGTGCGTAGCGATCTCAGTCCAGTCTCCGCCATCCTCTGTCACCGCAAAGTCACCGGTCTGGTACTTGTGGCATGCCGGCACCTTGGACGGGTCGAACAATTCGAACTGCTCCCGCTTGAAGAACGTGCCGTCTTCTGGCGTCGGGTTCTGCATGTACAGCGCCGCCCACTGGCGTCTATCCATGTTCTGCCGGATACGAGCCAATGCGGCACCGTCATAGCGCTGCGGCCATGGAGGGTTGTCTATGTGCGCTGGCAGCTCGATGACCTCCCAGCGATCGCCTCCGCAAGCCTGCTGCGCCAATAACCGACCCACCAAGTCATCCTCGTGCATCCGGTGTTGGATCACGATGATTGGCTTCCCAGGGCGCACGCGGTTGTAGAGAGTGCCGGTGTACCACTCCCAGACCTTGTTGCGTTGGAGTTCGCTCTGTGCGTCCTCCCAGGTGCCGAAAGGGTCATCGATGATGGCCATCCCGCCGCGTCCGTAGAGCTGTCCACCGACGCCAACAGCGTAGTAACTGCCACCGTGATTGGTGTGCCATCGGCCGCGAGCACTGCTGTCCTCTGAGAGTGTGACTTTGGGGAAGAGTCGTTGGAACTCTTCGCTGCGGACGCAGTTACGCACGTCATGACCAAAGCCTTCAGCGAGTTCTGCAGATGCAGAGACCTGAATGATGTCCTCGGTCGGATCGTCGGCAAGGAACAGCGCTGGTGCGCGACGGCTGCTGATCTGGGACTTACCGTGCTGCGGCGGGCAGAGCAGAAGGAGCCGGTCAATCTCTTTGCGGCGAACTCGGTCGATCTGCTCGCAGATCGCCCTATGGATCGGGCCTGGCGACCAGCGGGGCGTAGTGTAGGCAACGAAGTCGATGGCATTTCGACGAGCGCTACGCCGTCTCAGCAACTCGCTGGCTGCCTGTGCCGGCGATACTCGCAAGCTCGTCGTCTGATAGCTCGTTTGCATGCCTTAGGGTCATCTCGCCCTGGATCTCGACTTCGGCGCGCTGCAACTTTGGGATGTGATACTCGACGAGATCCATGATGCAATCCCATGCGGCTTTTGCACCATAGACTCTTCGAATCTCATCCAACAGCTCTTGAAGCTGATCGGCGTTGCCATCAACAAAGCGAGCAATCGCTTCTCGCGCATTGCTGGTAGCCTTGTTAGGCACACCCGCTCTCCTTCCTGCACCCGGCCTTTTACCACCTCTAGACATACGCTACTTGATTGTTTTGATAGATATTGATTGTCTATCAGATAGATTGCTCACGCCGCCGCCCTCGCCTTCCCCTTGTCTTTGGTGATGTACCAGTGAGCGAGCAGAAGAGCTTCTGCGCGGCCGTCATGCTTCTTGAGGCGCAAGTCAGCCAGCGGGAACAGCAGCCGCGCCTTGTGCAGGGCTGCGTCCTTGTCCGAACCAAGCGCCATCTCACGCTTCCATTTGGCTGGCGTCACGAGCTCAAGGCGAATGCCAAGCCCTTGGATCACTCCGAGCACGCTGCCGAAGTTGACTCCGAACCCAAAGCTGCTAGCGACGCCCTGCTTTGGCATGGCTGAGACGCGTTCGATGATGCCGGTCATGTAGTGCGCGGCACCGAATGCCCTGACGATGCGGCCCAATTCTGCGCCGTCTATCCATGCCAGTGACTTGTCGCGCTGCACAGGCAGGTCGTGGACTTCGTAGTGACCGCTCTGGTCTACCGCAGCGATCGCGCCTGTAAGGCCAGGATCGATGCCGATGGTGATCATCGCGCCGCCTCGATCGCCGCATACACAGCGCGCACCGTGCCGCGGTCAAGTTCCTTGGCGGACTCGGAGAGCTGCTCGTACGGCACCATCAGCTCCTCGCCCAGCTCTGACAGCCGCGAGGTGACGCCCTTCGCCCGCTTGCTGTCCATCCAGGCTTCGTGGACTTTGGCGGAGACGAGTTCGATGTCGGGGAGGTTCATCAGACACGCTCCAGCCGTGACACGGCACGCTCGATTCGCGCAAGTGCAGCATCGGTGCAATTGAAAGCATGATCCAGTTGCCCTGCCTGACCCGGGCCACTTGGCGCATTGCCAGTGGGGTCCTTGTCGGCCACCTCTCCAAAAACGCGATCTGCAATGCGCTCCAGGCGGTCGGCTAGAGAGTAGATACCTGCGCAACGGTCTTGCAGCCTGGCCGCTGCGACAGCCACGAGAGTATCGGCAATATTCACAGGCATAGCTTGTTCGAATCCTTGGAATGCCTGTGGCTGTAGCCCGATAGCGCCTTGCTGTGAGAGATCCTTGGCCCTGCTGACTACGTTCGCGTACTTCGGATCGATCTGCTGATTGAACATCGCTCTGTCTCCTATCGCAGCGCCTGCTGCGGTTGATGGGCTGTGCTCTGGCATTCGAAAACTGATATCTCGTCTCTGGCGCGTTCCCTGCCAAGGCTGGCGGGCATTCCCTCGCGTATCCAGAACCCAGCTGAGTTCTTGAGATAACCGCGCTCCGACAGTTCAGCAGGTGATAGGCATCTGCGGTTCGATCCTCGGTCCTTCCAGTCGCCTGCGCGATGCCGATCGAACATGGAGGTCGAGTTGAAGTACTCGCCACATCCAGAGCACCTGCAGCGATTGCCTGTTAGCGTCATGAGCCGGCCACCTCAGTGATTGAATTTTGGGGTTGGGGTGTAGCGTTGGCGTGCCGCTCGCAGGCCAACTTGCACCACTTGAGGCCATCGGCACCGCAGTCCTGATGGAGGTGCTTGCTCTGGTGAGGCTCGCCGGCCCATGCGTTGTAGACAACAAGGTTCATGCGACGCGCCCCGGTGATCACGTGGCCCAAGTTCGAGCACGTACGCTTGCGCTCAGGGTCAGCCGCCCACGTCAGGGTACTCGGCAGTCCGTTGGGGCGGGTCATGGCTGCATCGGATTCAGTACGCCGTAGCATATGCCGCCGTTCATCGACGGGAACATGCATGCATGCCCGACATGCCTGGGCTGCCACGTCTTGCGATTGCAGGCACTGCAAATTCCAACGGCCGGGCCAGCCACTATGTCTAGCTCCTCCATCCCCAAGAACCCCCCACCGCCGTTGCGGGAGCGGCGGGCTTCGGCTGCGGTCTTTGGTTTGTTTTTGCTCATGCTGCCATCCATTGACGCTCGGTATGCGCAAGATCTCCAAACTGCAGATACTCACCTCGCCAGGCCAGCTTGATGATCCCGGTCGGGCCGTGGCGGTTCTTGCAGACGTTGGCGAAGGCGATGCCTCGAAATCGCTCCTCTGCCTCGTACTCGAAGGGGCGGTACAGCGTGTAGATCTGGTCGGCCTCGCGCTCAATGTGCCCTGACTCTGCGATGTCGCCCATGTACGGCACCCGGCCCATGCCGTCCTGCCCCATTGGCCGCTTCTCGACGTCACGGCTCACCTGCGCCAATGCCACCACCACGATGTCGAGCTCGCGGGCGATGTTCTTCAGCTGCGTTACGACGTCACCGACTTGCAACCGCATGTCTCGGCCTTCACCGCCGGTGATTTTCTGGATGTAATCCACCAGCAGCAGCCGAATGTTGTTTTCGTACTTCCAGCGACGGGCCTGACGTTGGATGTCCTGGATCGATGGCCCGGGTCGATCGAACAGCCAGACTGGGCGCGCTGAGAGCGCATTGGCTGCGGCGTTGATGCGGGCCCACTCTGCATCCTCGAGCTTGCCTCGGCGCATGTTGTGCAAGCTGATGGAGCCGTTGATTGCCATCAGGCGCATCCCGATCTGCGCGCGTCCCTGCTCACCGCTGACCATGCCGGTTGCGACGCCAGAACCCAGCATGGTGTTCAGCGCCCAGGCTGTTTTGCCCATTGCCGGCCGAGCTGCAACCACGATCAGGTCACCGCCGTGCATCCCGCCGAGGCTGTCGTCCAGGTCACGGATGCCGGTGCTGATCCCGGTCGGCTTGCCATCGGCCTGGTGCGCTTGGTCGATGAGGTCAATCGCGGCACCCACCGCCGACTTCACGTGGCAATGCCAGTCCTGGGAGGTCGCGTTGATCGCCATCAGCTGGCGGATCGCGTAGTCCACCGCGCCGGCAACGTCGTTGTTCGCAGCCTCCTGCAACTCCGCGGCAATCTGCAGCGCTTGCCGCGTTCTTGCCGCGGTCTTGATCGCTCGGGCGTAGCTGTCGATGCCAGATCCCCGGAAGTTGTCCGCAACCATGCCCGTCGTGACCTGCAGCCACTTCCGGCCGGTGGCTCGCTCGAGGAAATCCGCGACCGTCACGGGTTCGGCAACTTCGCCGTCTGCCGTGATCGTGCAGATGGCTTCGTAGACCTGCCGGTGTTGGGCGCTGAGGAAATCCGTCGCTGCGAGCTCTGCGGTTTGCAACAGCGAGTTGTCCAGCATCAGCCGGCCAAGCAGGGTGTTTTCGGCTTCGAGGATTGTGGCGCTCATGTTCCGAAGGCCCTCGCTCGTGGCGCCGCTGCAATCTGCTGGCTTGCATAGCCATTCCGCTTCTGCCGAAGCGAGACATCACGGATCCGGTTTCTCCAGGTAGCAACCCAATCAAGCTTCAACCCCTTCGGCCCTGGCACGCCGACCCAGTAATCCTCGAACTCAGCCGTAGCGGCCTTCACATCGACGTTCGGGTACTGTTCGGCAGCCCAGGAGCGCATCGCGTCTGTCAGCGGGAACGGGATAGCGATCCGTGTTCCCTTTGCGCGAGCAGGTTTGTCATCAGCGCCGGAGGCGCGAGCTTCTGGTGTGTTGTGTTCCTGTTCTGTTCCTGATCTGTTCTGTTCAGAGGAAGCCCCTTCCAAGGGGCTTTTTGATCCCTTGCCTGGGGCTATATAAAGGTGGAAATCATCCCCGTACCTGGCGATGAACTCTGCGATGAAGGGCAACTCGGGGACTGTCAGGAGGTATTGCTGAACGCCTTTGCAGCGCTTGTCTGAAGCCTGCAGGCCTTGGCCTATCTGCCAAGCAGCCATTTCCTTGACCCAGATCCACTCCGAGGTCTCGTCGTATACGCAAAATCCATCTTCAGATAGCGATCGAAGGGCCTTCGAAGCCCCTTCCGGAGATATGCCAACCTCGTGGCATAGGTACATCATTGGCAAGTAGTACAGCCCGCTCTGATGGGAGTGCGGGCTGGTGATGAGATAAAACGCAACCCTCTGCGCATCAGGATCTTTTCGCAGGCGCTTGCCGGTGGCGCCGGTCCAGAACAAAGGAGAGACGGTTGCGTATGGGCGCATTACTGCTCTTCTCGCTTTGATGGCAGCCCATGGACGGTAATCTCGAAGACAGCCCTGCTGTCGAGCGGCTCTATCGACATAAACTCTTCCAGCTCTTCGGGTTGAACAGGAAATGCGAGCCTTGCGTAGAATCCTCGAGACTCCGACCAGCCATTGAGCTGGTACGTATGATTTTTAAGCTCCTCCTCCACCTCGTCTGGGAAAAGCTCCTCAAGTGCCAGGCAGCCAAGCGCGAAACCTAGCACCTGCTCAATCTCTCCGGCGGAGAGCCGCGCTAGCGTTTCATCCAATCGCTTTCTAACTGAGTGTTTCTCTTCATGACACTCATGGCATAGCGCCTCGAGTTCATGGTCGGAATACTCCCAAGGCATTGCGCCCTTTCGGTACAGCTTGTGGTGCACATGCAGGGTCTTGTCGGTTGCCTCGCAAGACTCACAGCTGAAACCTGATCTATCCAGGATCTCGAGTCGCTTTCTCTGCCACCTCGGATCCAGAAGCTTTTCCGAATATGTCTTCGCCATTCGCGCTCCCGTAGCACCCCGAGATAGAGAACAGCGCGCCAGGGCGGCTCGGGAAACCGCCTTTTCGGTAGCTAACCTATGCGCGCTGCAATTCATCGCACCCCCGCCTGCCGCTTAAGGTCTTCCAACCGCCGCCACACCCGCAGGTACTCATCGAGCTTGACGATGCCGCGCACGCGCTCGAACTCGGCCTGTGCGGCATTGAGCTCGACGTTGGTGATGGCGATGGCCGCCTCCAGCTCCGGGTCCATGCGCAGCTCCTGGGCCAGCGTGACGGCGTCCTGGGGGTCGGGGGTCATGCAGCTGGCAGTCCTGCTTGCTCCGCGGCCCAGTTACGCATACGCAACCAGCGATCCTCGGGCGTCTCACGTTTCCATGTGCCCTGGTCATTGTGGTACATGACTTCCCGCGCGAGCTGATGAGCGATGTTGAATTCTTGGCCCAAAGACTTGTAGTCGTA
>DASPNR010000047.1 GCA_035626395.1 Candidatus Limnocylindrales bacterium
CGCGGTGGACATCCGCACCACGGGTGCGGGCAACGACATCACGATTGCGGTGTCGAGCACGACCAACGATGCGCTGGTGCTGAACTCCGGCGGCGCGATCACGGTGAACGACACGGTGACGCTGACGGCCAACTCGATGGACGTCGATGCGGTGGGCAACATCACCGACGGGGGCACGGGAGTACTGGCGACGGCGGCCGGGGATCTGGACCTGCGCAGCACCACCGGCACGATCGGGGTGGATGCGACCAATGCGCTCAACGTGAGCGTGGCCGGGGGCAACCTGGTGCTCAGGACCGACGCGGCTGCTGGCGCGGGAGACATCTTCATCACCTCGGCGGCGAATCTCTCGGTAGGTGCGATTACCAGCGGCACAGGAAGCGACGCAGTCGATATCCGCACTACCGGTGGAGCGACGCTCACCATTACGAACGCGACGGAGACGCTAACGGGCGACGCAGTCGTGCTCGATAGCGGCACGGGAACGCTGACGATTGCGGATACGGCATTTGATGTAGCTGCGGGCAGCCTGTCGCTCACGGGTGATGAGATCAATCTGACCGGTGGTGACGACTCGATACGCGGCAACGGCGGCACGATCCTGCTTCGTCCGAGCACGACGAGTTTGGATATCAGGATTGGAGCTGCGGCGGACAGCGGCGCGCCGCTGGATCTGATTGCCTCGGACATCACGGCCATCCAAAACGGCTTCACGAGCATCACGATCGGCCGTTCCACCGATGGAACCGGTGCGGTGAGCATCGACGGCACGGTGACCTTCAGCGATCCGACGGCGATTCATGGGGGCTCGATCGTTGATACGGGCTTCGTTGTAGGCACGAGTGCCGGCAACGATCTGACGCTGCATGCACGCACAGGTGCCATTGGCACCAGTGTGGCCGATCCGCTGAATGTCAACGTCGGCGGCAATCTGGTGCTGGTGACCGACGCGGCTGCTGGCGCGGCGGACATCTTCGTCACCTCGGCGGCGGACCTGTCGGTGGGCTCGATCACCACCGGTGCGGGGACGGACGCGGTGGACATCCGCACCACGGGTGCGGGCAACGACATCACGATTGCGGTGTCGAGCACGACCAACGATGCGCTGGTGCTGAACTCCGGCGGCGCGATCACGGTGAACGACACGGTGACGCTGACGGCCAACTCGATGGA